>NZ_JARUBL010000002.1 GCF_029626155.1 Solwaraspora sp. WMMD1047
CCCACGCCCGTGGGGAGGACAGACGTGCGCCCCGGTCGGTGCCGGCCACCTGGTTAGGACCACCCCCACGCCCGTGGGGAGGACTTCTTCACGGCGGTGTCGAGTTGGACCGGTGGGGAGGACACCGGACCACCTCCACGCCCGTGGGGAGGACCCGCCGATGCTGATTGCCTGCTCAACCGTGTACGGACCACCCCCACGCCCGTGGGGAGGACCCGCCGCCGGCCAGAGCCAGCAGCATCGCCGCCGGACCACCCCCACGCCCGTGGGGAGGACTCTCCGCCCCCGGGTACGACCCCGCCACCCGGCGGACCACCCCCACGCCCGTGGGGAGGACTCCCGGCCGATCCGGATGTGCTCGAACTCGCGCGGACCACCCCCACGCCCGTGGGGAGGACGAAGTACTTCGTGTTCACGCTGCGATCCGGGTAGGACCACCCCCACGCCCGTGGGGAGGACGGCTCCAACCGCCGATCGGCATCACCCGGGTGCGGACCACCCCCACGCCCGTGGGGAGGACCGGTGGCGCCTGGATGACCTCGACCCGCCCGTCGGACCACCCCCACGCCCGTGGGGAGGACAGAACGCCGACCCGTGGGAGCAGGACGACTCCCGGACCACCCCCACGCCCGTGGGGAGGACGTGACCGCGCCGGAGGTGGTGGCCGTCCACGGCGGACCACCCCCACGCCCGTGGGGAGGACGCCTCCGGCAGTTTGGCGCCACGGATTAGCGTCGGACCACCCCCACGCCCGTGGGGAGGACGAGCCCGACATCTACATGGGCCTCATGCTGGCCGGACCACCCCCACGCCCGTGGGGAGGACGCCACGGCCTCCGCGACCGCCGTCATCTGGTCCGGACCACCCCCACGCCCGTGGGGAGGACCCGACCGCACCGCCGGACAGCCACATCTGCACCGGACCACCCCCACGCCCGTGGGGAGGACTCCCGGGTGGAGATGCCCAGTGCGCGGGCCGCCGGACCACCCCCACGCCCGTGGGGAGGACGTTGGCTGGTTGTACCAGCGGTCCGCCGGCGGCGGACCACCCCCACGCCCGTGGGGAGGACTAGGTGGCGACCACAACGGTCACGTCCACTAGCGGACCACCCCCACGCCCGTGGGGAGGACGTGCTGTCGGCGGGTACGCACACGCTGAGCGCCGGACCACCCCCACGCCCGTGGGGAGGACGTCCCTCTCGCACTCAACTTCCGCGCAGACGCCGGACCACCCCCACGCCCGTGGGGAGGACGCATCCGCGAGCGGTGGCTGTGGGGGCTGCGGCGGACCACCCCCACGCCCGTGGGGAGGACATCTCCCGCCAGACGCGCCGGCCGCGCCGGTCCGGACCACCCCCACGCCCGTGGGGAGGACGCCCTGAGCGGCGGGGAGGTGGCGTCAGGGACCGGACCACCCCCACGCCCGTGGGGAGGACCTGCGGTATCCGTGGATGGTGGACGGGTCGACCGGACCACCCCCACGCCCGTGGGGAGGACAACGCCGGCAAGCCCGAGATGGCGGTTGCCGCCGGACCACCCCCACGCCCGTGGGGAGGACGCCGCCATGGCGCGCCTGCAGCGGCGCGCCGACGGACCACCCCCACGCCCGTGGGGAGGACGTGAGCGCCGCGGCGACCACCGCGACGAGGGCCGGACCACCCCCACGCCCGTGGGGAGGACTCTGGGCTGATACCTCGCTGGCCGCCCTCCATCGGACCACCCCCACGCCCGTGGGGAGGACGAGCCGGTCGACGATCTCGCGGACGACGTCGGCGGACCACCCCCACGCCCGTGGGGAGGACGCCGGCGATGGCCCGCCGGTACGCCGTTTCGGCGGACCACCCCCACGCCCGTGGGGAGGACGGGTGGTCGACCAGCGCCATAGGCCGGCCCAGCGGACCACCCCCACGCCCGTGGGGAGGACTCGAGGATCTCGTCGATGACCGCCTGAGCCTGCGGACCACCCCCACGCCCGTGGGGAGGACGGCCGGTTGGACCACAGCACCTCGGTGCGGGGCGGACCACCCCCACGCCCGTGGGGAGGACGCGTGGACCGAGGAATGCCACCTGATGGCCCGCGGACCACCCCCACGCCCGTGGGGAGGACGGCCCGGTCGCCGCGCGGCGCGGCGCGGCTCTCGGACCACCCCCACGCCCGTGGGGAGGACCCTTCGCGACCTGGGCGTTTACCAGCCCTCGGGCCAGATTTCCTCGGTTATGGTGTTCGCCGGTTCCATTGGGTTCATGGCGATCAGGGTGAGGCCGTCGAAGTCGACGGGTCGGCGTCGGCGTTGTCCTGCGGTTCGGATCGAGTAGCCCTGTTCGGTGTTGTCTGGGTGGATGAGCACGGCGGCTCCGTCGCCGACGACTGCGGCTGCCGTTGCCCATAGTTCGTCTCGGACTTTGGCTGACAGGGTGCCGACGAACATGCCGGGGGTTATCTCGATCATCCATCGGCTGAGGGCGCCGCGTAGGTGATCGGGTACGGCGGTGGTGGACAGGACGACCATTGAGGCCATGGGGCGGTTAGTCCTCGCTGCCGTAGTTGACGCCGGCAGGCACCTCGCCGAGTTCTGGGTCCCAGAGTGAGACCACGTCGGCGCCCCGTTCTGGCGTTGGGCGGACCGTGTCCGGGTCGAGGAGGTGCTGGATGTCGGTGATGATCGTGGGCATCAGCTTGAGGAGTCGGAACTCTTCGCGGAGTTTGCGCCGGGCGTCGCGTTCCGGATTGGTGGAGTTGCCGAGTGAGAAGGCCAGTGGGGCGGTGACCCTGGCTTTGTAGAGATCGGCGATGTCGTAGACGAAGGCGTGTTGGGTGCCGCTGTGTACGAAGCCGAGCGCCGGTGAGCAGCCGAGGGCGAGTGTCGCGGCGTGGACGACGCCGTAGAGGCATGCGCTGGCGGACGAGAGGGCCAGGTTGACCGGGTCTTGCGTTTCCCACTGGTCTGGGTCGTAATTGCGGCGGAACTTGCCGGTCCGGTGGTGTTCGGCGAGTAGGCGGTAAAGCTTCTTCATTCGCTGTCCCTCCATGCCGCGGAGTTGGGCGAGTGATGTTCCTTCGGGGACGGCTTCTCCGAACCGGCGTTCGTACATGCGCACGGCGACTGCCAGTCGTTGAGTGTCGTCGGCCCAGCATCGGACTTGCCGCTCAAGCCAGCTTGTGGTGAGTCCGGCGGGGGTGATGGCCGCGTAGCTGCGTACTCCGCCAGCGCCGACGCAGACGACGGTGGTGCCGTGTCTGGCGAAGGTGGACAGCGCCCGGTGTGTGATGGAGGTGCCGGGGCCGAGGAGTACGCAACTGACAGCGGCGGTGGGGAGATAGACGCGTTCGACGCCTCTTGGGGTTTCGACTTGGGCGCAGACGCCGGTGTCGTCTTGGACGATTCGGACGACGTCGGCGTAGAGAAAGCTGAGAGAGTCCGCGACTCTGGGGAGCATCGCGAGGGTGGGCGCAGCCAGACGTCGTCGCGCGTTGCCGGTCACCGGGCGGCGGCAAGGCTGAGTAAGCCGCAGCCGAACGATTTGCCTCGTCCGATTCCGCCGAGCACGGCGGCGCGTACCAGGTCGACATCCCGTACGACGGCTGTGCCGTCGAATCGTGTCACCGCGTGCCGGATCGGTTTGGCCTTGCCGATCATCGATGGCTGGGGGTGGGTGTGCATTTGTTCGAGGGCGAGTCCGTGTGTCTCGGCGCGTTTGATCCACCACGCTTCTACGTCGGGGCCGGACAGCGGCACGACTTTGCCGGCGTGTGGTCCGGTGATCGCCCGTTTGGAGGGGTTCGCCGCGAGTCGGTATCGGACCCGCATCCCTGGGTGGATTGCTTTGAGGAGTGGGCCGATGTCTCTGGTGTCAACGTGGCCGTAGCGTGGGGGTAGTCGGCTCGGATCTGGTTGCAGGGTGGTCTGCACCAGCACGACCGGACCTGTCGGTTCCTGGTCGATGCGGAACAGCACGCCGGCTCGCTGTCGGGGGTCGCGTCCGAGGCCGTCAGGTACGAGCGTCATCACCCGCTGGTGTATGGCGACGATGTCCCGTAGGTCCTGGCTGGCGGACCGGTTACGGAGATCCGGTTCGATTCGGATCAGCCAGGCGTTCACGCCGGTGCTCCTTTCAGATACGTGGCGAGTGCGGTGAGGTAGCGGTCGCCCAGTCCGACGCAGAGGTCGGCTGGTAGGGACTGTCGGGTTATCCAGAGGGACCGGGACAGGTAGCGTCGGCGGTGCGGATGGAAGTCGAGTGGCACGTCGTTGGCGGTCAGTTGCGACGCGTCTTCCCTGCCGGGTGGTGGGCTTTCGAGGACGAAGTCAACCGGTACGGTATCGCCGGTCACCGGTGGCCGGGCCATCGGCACCGACTGGTACAGGGCGTGCACCGGATCGCCGGGCGTCACCTGTAGCAGCAGTGGCGCTTCGGCTGGGCAGGATCGGCGGCCAAGGTAGGGAGCCCAGGCTGGTCGGTCAAGGGCATTGGCGATTGCGTCCACGAGCGGTTGCGGACCGGTCATCGCGACGGTGAAAGCGGCGTCGGTGAGGTAGTAGCGGTGCGAGACGATTGTGCCCTGACCGGGACCTCGGCGGCTTCCCTCAGCGGTGGGTACGGTCTGATCACGGGCGAGGCCGCCGCCAACGGTGTGGAAGTCGCGTAGGACGGCTCCAGCTCGGTCGACCCGAATGGTGAAGGCCAGGGCGGTCAGGTCGCTGATCGGCTCTTCGCGGCGCCGGCCCAGCGCGGAGGCGATTAATCCGATGAGGGCCGACCGGGTCGGGTACGCGCGGGTGTCTCTTGTGGAGAAGGTGCTGTGATCGCCCCAGGATTGCAGCGGCCCGGCGAGCCGCAGTAGCAGCCCGGTCACCGCAACCCGGCCCGTGCGATGGCGTTCTTCACCAAAGCGGCGTGGGATGGCGTCAGCTCGCCGAGATGATCGAGGCCCTTCTCGTCGGTCAGGGCGTGCGCGTGATGCACGAGTCCGTCTTCGCCGATTAGCCGGTAGATGTGGCCGGCGTACTCGGACAGTACTGTCCGAGATTTCGGACCGAAGCCGCCGTCCAGGGGTGCCCGCACCGGAGGCTCGAAGGCGCTGGCGAGCGAGACGGGGCGGTCGCCGCGGACCGCGATGTAGACGAGATCCGGGACGGTGAACGCGGCGGTGGAGTTCTTCTTCGCGCCTGGTATGGCACTGATGAAGTTCGTGAGGAAGTCTGCCGCGAGTTCGGCAGCGAGCGCCTTCTCGCCCTCGAGGTTCCGCGTCAGGTCGTGAAGGTTGACGCAGGCGTAGCGGTAGAACGTGCCAGCACTGAATTCGGCGCTGTTCATGTGTCCACTGCCGGTCTCGTCCGCCGCCTCGTTCAGGTCGTCGACGGCGGTGAAGAAGTCAACCTGGGCGCTCGTGCCGTGCACGGTGAATGCATGAGCGACCTGGACCGCGCCGTCGACGTGGGCGGTGGGCACGTCGGCGAGCATTCGGCCGAAGAGGTTGATGACCCCGTTGCGGCCACTGATCGTCCGAGTGACCTCGTCACGTGGCAGGATCGGGTCCGACTTTGTCGACGACTTGCCCGTCTTCGGCTTGGCTGTCTGGGCGTGGCTGAGGTCGTCCCGGTTCTCCTCGCAAATCCTGGCCAGGTCGTCAAGGGCCGATGCCGGCAGGTAGAGCAGAACCGAGGTTCCGCCGTTGGCCTCCAGCCCCAGTCCTTTGCTGGTGATGCTCGCCGCCACCTGCTGACCGGCGAACGTCGCCAGGTCTTTGGACCAGCCTTTGCTTCGCAGCCGCGAGGCAACCTCGATCGGCACCCGGCGGGTGCGCAGCGCCTGCTCACCGGCCGACTCCTGCAGCGCGAGCCGGACCGCCCGCTTCCAGCTCTGGCTGGAAACCCGGGTACGTTCGACGCCACCGAAGGTCATCGACTTGGGCGAGCCCAGGTCGTCGCGGTTCAGATTGGCGTACGGGATGCTCTGGAGCAGGTGAATATCGATGTATCGGGCCGGGGTCATGCTTGCTCCTCGTTCTCGGGATTCAGAGTGCGGTAGAAGTCTTGTAGCCACCGTTTGGCGACGAGCTCACGTTCCTGATCCCACTTGCGCAGGTCGTCAATGAGCCGAACCCAGTCGATGGCCGTTTCCACGGACCGGATGTGCTGGACGAGGCCGGGTAGCTGCCGATGCACCCCGGTTAGGTCCTGCCTGACGAGCAGGTGCAGCCGCTTCTCCGCGGTTGTGCGGCTGATACGACCTCGGCTTGCCGCCGTAGCATTCACCGCCCGGGCCAGCGCAGTGCCGATACTGGGCCTGCTGGAGAGCCGCTGGCGGGCGGTGCCGAGTTCCGGACCGTTCCCGACGTCCCCCAGGCCGTCCTCGATATCGCTGTCGGGCGCATCCGTGGCCGGATCGTCAGGGCCGATTCTTGTCGCCGATCCGCGCTGACCGCTGCGGGTTTGAGCAGCAATCATGGCTGCTACGGAGTACAGGGCGTACTCCTGCGCCCGGTCGCTCTGGCGGGGCAGCCAGCGGGCGACGGTGGCGTGCATGCCGTACGCCTGCTCCGGTGGTCGCCCGAGCCCACGACGCAACGAGGAGCGCCGCTCCGGAACGTTCGCGCACAGTCCGATGACGTGTTGGACGAACTTGTCAATCATGTCGATTGACAAGGGAGTCGCGGTGTCGGTACTCACTTCGCCTTACCCTTCTGGCGTTTACCGGTGAGCCGGTGGTGTGCCTTGTCGATGGCGGCAGCGAAGCGGGGAAGGTGAGCCTCGCCATTGGTCGCCCAGTCGATGGCCTCGTGCCCGAGCTGTCGGTATGACTTCCGGGCAGTGGCCCACGTCCGGTTGTGCAGGTGCGACCAGAACAGGTCTTCTGCTCGTGGCCAGTAATGGGTCTTCACCCGAGCCACCCACGGCCCGACCCGGTCCTTGACATCGGTTGACTCCTGCCAGGCCAGTTTCATCAGGTAGGCCAGCACGTTGCCGACATCCTCCGCAGCTTTGACGACGGTCACGCTCTCAACCGCTGCCTCTTCGTCGTACTTGATCATCCAGCGTAAGATCGGTGGGGTGACCGAGGTGAACCACTGCCTATCCTTGGCTTGGCCGTCCTGGTCGAAGCCGAAGGCGCGGACACGCTGCTCACCTTCATCGAAATCCTGGGCGCTCACGAGGATCCTCGGGCGCTGACTTTCGTCTGTGATGTCGCAGAGCAGCGCTGGCACATCCCGCCACAGCGCTCGAGAACCGTCGGCCGGCAGCTGGTACCAGCTGCCCTGCTTGCTGAACCGTCGAATCACGTAAGGATCAGGCGTCTGCATCGGAGGCGTGCGTCTACCCCAGGTGAGGTACGCATCGGTGACGACCCGGCCATCCTCGTCGGGAACCAACAGGACGGCGTGCTGAAACCGGCCGGTCAACAGCCCACCGGGCCAAGTCAGCGCTGGCGGCGGAGCTAGTGGGTCCAGCAGGGCAGGGCGCTCCCACGGACACAGGTCAGGCTCATCGTTCGCCGTGTGCTCCCCGGGAACGCCAAGCACGAGAGACTCGAAAAGAGCTCCGCCGAGTGGGTGGTACGACATCGCCGATCGCAGCGGTCCGGCGTTGCTGTTGGCGAACTTCTGCCCGTCGACCTCCCGGCTGGTGCAACGACCTGAAGCGCCATAGTAGAGCTGAGCGACGAGGTGCCACGCCGCTTCAGCTGCCGGCAAAGGCAGCGGAGCAAGGTCGTTATAGTGCCCAAACCACACCTGCGCGTTGCCAGCTGGCCGGCCGAAGACCAGCTTGTTGACACCCGACGTCTTCGCGCACTGCGACCTCAGACGCGGATCCTGCAACCACGGCCGCTCCGGGTGGAACAGATCAAAGGAGTTCCGGTACTGATCAAAGTAGGCGGTCACACTCTCCGGATCGAAGCGCCGCCGATCGAGAACATGACCCTGACGCTCCGCCCAGGAGCTCCGCTTGTCCAAGCCGGTGAGCCGAGCGGTGATCGCGTAGAGGATCCGCCAGAGCCCCGACGCCGCCGGCGGCACCGGCACCACAAGATCGTCGAACTCATGGGCACGTAGATAAAGCTCACGGAGTCCGACCGAGACCGTCTGCTCACCCGCACGAACGGGGAGCCAGGGCTCGACGAGGAGATCGAACGAGGCGGAGACCATGTTCACCCTTCGGAGCGGAGGACTGCCAGACAGTGCCGCAAGCGTTCGGACGCTCCAAGACACCTGTCGGATGGATGACATATGCTGCGGATGGTTCCCCATGCTCGTGGGGGTGCGCCGGCAATTGGTGGAGCCGCTACCGGTCTGCCGTCATCTTCCTCACGGTCGTGAGGGCAGGCTGGCCGACAAGGAACTTGTCGGCCAGCCCCTGCCAGGACTACGCGCTGGCGATGCCTAGCACGATGAGGTGGACCACCAGGACGATGACGAGGACGACGGTGGTTTGCGGCAACTTGAGTGTTAGGCCGAGCCCGGCTCGGGTCTGCATTCGGACCTCCTGGAAAGGCAATGGGTGGTTAGCGGCGCGCGTCCACAGAGTACAGCACTCTGCGATGCCGGCAACTGGTCGTCACCTGTGGCCGGTCGTTCTGCGGATGATCAGGCCGAGATCCCGGTCGAGGTGGACGAGGCGACCGCCGATCTCGATCGGATGAGTTCCGGCGGGTCCGATCGGGAACCAGAGAGGATGGAGCTCGCTGAGCCATGGAGTCTTGTCCCATCGTGCGGGTCGCTCGGCGTCGGGTTTGTAGCCGCTGATCAGGGACTCTCGGACGGGAATGCTCAGCTTGAGCAGCGACCGGATGTCGTCAGGCTGATATCGGCCATCGAGGCCGGATCCGTGATGGGGTAACGGATGCCGGCGGTGAGGGTCGAGCCATTGCCTACCGTCGGAGTCGAGATAGCAGCAGAGCACCCGGACCGAATCGGCTCCCAGCCGTGTCGCCGCCTGCCCGTCGGCGACCTCGCACTCGCTGAGGAGGGAAAGGTCGCCGAGGCTGCTTGGGTCTGGGATAGTCCACAACTCGGCCGCCTGCCGACCCACCATCTCATCCACCTGATAGTCGGTGTGCTCGTCCCTGAGTTGGGGGTCGACGATGCCGGTCGGGCTGTAAACGGCTTCCATATGCTCTTGGACGTCCTCGGGTATCCGGATCGTCTCCACACCGCTGAGCCGCAGGTGCGTCGCCCGCAGCAGGTAGTCGTGGTAGACGTCGCCCCAGCGGCGTGGCTTCGCGTAACGGCCATCGTGGTGCGGGTCGAGGATGACCAGACGGGGTGTTCGCGCCCAGGCCGGCCGCGCCCGGGCGTGTCGATGACAGCGACCCGCGCGCTGCAGCACCTGGGCCAGCGGCGCCAGATCGCTGACGACCAGATCGAAGTCGAGGTCGAGGGACTGTTCTATCACCTGAGTCGCGACGACGATTACTCTCTTGTGCCGTTCGATGCTGTCCTTGCCGAGGAGCGCGACGATTCGTTGGGTGATCTCCTCGCGCTGCCCGGACGGGAATCGCGAGTGCAGAAGGTAGACCTCGGCCCGATCCCGAGTCCACTCTCGCGTCATCTCGTAGGTCTGCTGCGCGTCATCGACCGTGTTGCAGACCACGGCCGCGTATCCGCGGTCCCGCACGAGAGGGGTAAGCACGGCTTCCAGCACGGCCCGACGGTCAGACGGATCGCTGGTCTCGGAACCGCTGCTGTGACGCACCGGCCGGATATCCAGCCGCAGGGGGATGCGTCGCCCGGTTGCGACAGCGGCCTGCGCCTCGGTTGAGATGGTAATCGATGACCCACCAGAGCGGGCTGGGACGAACACCCATCCCGGGTAGGGAACGGGTCCAAGGCGAACTGGAGGGAGGCCTGCGCCGCGTCGGTACGCAGCGGCGAGGCTGTGAACATGGCTGGCAGGCAGAGTCGCGGAGAGCAGAATCACCGAGCAGCGCATCGAACCGAGCCAGGTGAGGAGCTTGCAGAGAACCGCACGCATGTAGTCGTCATACGAGTGCGCCTCGTCAACGATGAAGACCTTGCCGGACAGACCGAGCAGCCTCAACGCATTGTGCCGGGTAGCGAGCGCGGCCATCAGCGCCTGATCGATTGTGCCCACGCTGAAACCAGCGAGCAGCCCGCGCTTACGCCCCTTCAACCAGTCTGGCGCAGCCGTCAAGGTGTACTTGTCGCTCGAAGCGACATCGCTGTCGCCCTGCGGCTCGTCCTTCGGACTCCCCTCGTACGCGGCATTCAACCAGGACAGACTGTGCAGCAACGTCACCGCCGCAGGTCCATCCGCGACCCGGTTCGTGAACTCCCGGACTCGCTTGTACATCTGGTCAGCGGTAGCCATCGTGGGAAGGGCAAAATAGAAGCCACTGGCGTCGGAGACCTCGGCTAGCTCTCGTGCCGCGATCAATGCCACTTCGGTCTTCCCGTCGCCGGTCGCAGCAGTCACGATCAACAGACCCGGCCCATCGACCCTTGGCAGCAGTTCGTCACGGATAGACCGCTGCAAGGCGTTGGGTCTGAAGGGAAAGACTTCCTCGAAAGTTAGCTGTCGCAGGATCGGGACGCCCAGCCCAGCGCCATCGAGGAGCCGAGTAGCCCGACCGCACAGACCGGCCAGATGGGCCGCGACGACCTCGACCGACGAATCGGCGGGGACAGACAGCAACTGACCACGTAGATAGTGCTCCTGACTCGCGAGCCAGTCAGCCAGAATGATCAGCCCCGTGACCAGGACCGCGACGCGCGGATCGACGCGCTCCGGAGAGGCAGGGCTTCCTACAGCCTTCGTAATCGTCCGAAACAATGCGCTCCGCTGGGACGCCCAGCTGCCCCCGCCAAGCCGTCCCGCAATCAAGTCACGATGCTGGGCGCTCCGAAACCGACCATGATGACCACCAAGCATCTGCGCCACCCGATATGCGGGCTGCCCGCTCCTCGGACCCACCTGCGGCCGATCCTGACCAAGTAGCTTGACCAACGCAAGCTGTGACGCCATGTCATGACCGAGATCCCGCCCGCCGGCAACAAGACCGTAAGCTGGATCTGCACGAAGTGGCTCGTAGGCGCGTTGGCATTGCACCTGGAAACCCGGGCTCGCCTTGCCAAGATCGTGAAGCCCGGCCCAGAGCATGACGAGGAGCCGGGCGTGACCCTCATCGACGTCCATCCCGCTGGCGACGAACCGTCGCTGGCCAGCGGTCAGGTGACCATCCCAAAGGGCTCCGGCCACCGCTGCTGTATCCACCAAATGCCAGAGCAACGGATACGGCGAGGCGAGCCCTCGTTCCTTACCCCAGATCCGAAGATCCACAATTGCCTCATGACTCATACAGCGGCCTCACCGACGCGAGCGGAACGATTGCGGGCAAGAGCAGAGCACACGGGTACGACAATCTCCGCTCGACGCCCCTGGCGATCCAATTCCGTCACCCAGCAGTGAAGTCCCAAGTCGCGAAGTGTCCTCCCCACGGCCGTGGGGGTGGTCCGGGGCTCATCCGCGCAGGGACCGTCGACGCGGAGTCCTCCCCACGGCCGTGGGGGTGGTCCGCCGTGGCTGTCGAGCGCGGCGTCGGGGTCGGCGTCCTCCCCACGGCCGTGGGGGTGGTCCGCCGAGGGCTGCGGTGTCGTTGAGGTCGGGCGCGTCCTCCCCACGGCCGTGGGGGTGGTCCTGGCGTCGGGCGCCAGCCCGACCGGGGTGTTGTGTCCTCCCCACGGCCGTGGGGGTGGTCCGGATCGCAAGACCAGCCGGGAGGCGATCCGTCGGTCCTCCCCACGGCCGTGGGGGTGGTCCATGCCACCGCCACCGCGGCCAGCTCGCCCACAAGTCCTCCCCACGGGCGTGGGGGTGCTCCGTCCGCGAGGGACTCCAAGTGCGCGGGCAACCGGTCCTCCCCCCACGGGCGTGGGGGTGGTCCGGAGGGGATTCCCTGGGCGCACTCACCTGTTGCGTCCTCCCCACGGGCGTGGGGGTGGTCCGAAGGGGGTCGAATACGCTCGGGGACTTTGAGCGGTCCTCCCCACGGGCGTGGGGGTGGTCCGGCCCGCAACGCCGCCAGTAGCCGGCTGCCGGCGTCCTCCCCACAGGCGTGGGGGTGGTCCGCTGGCGATCAAGGACGGTCCGACGTGGCCGGATGGGAAGCCTTCCACTACCTCGTCCTCCAACGGGCGAGCGTTCCCAGGATGAGAGGAGGCTTGGCGTGACGCCGGTCCCGCCGCCGGGCGCGTCGATCCTGGCGAAGCTCAGATGGTTGCGATCAGGGATGTAAAGCGCGCGGCGCAGCCTTGGGTCGGCGAGGCTCGGGTAGGTAGCGTCCGCCGCGAGCGTGGATCCCGGTTTGGATGGTACGCCGATGACGTACATACCGGCTGCGCGCGCGGCGGCAACCCCGGTCGGAGAGTCCTCGATCGCTACAGCGTCTTCGGGCGCGACAGCGAGGCGGGCGCAGACGGCTAGGTAGATGTGCGGTGCGGGCTTGGGCGCGTCTACTTCGTCGCAGCCGATGATGGTGTCGAAGGCTCGGGGGAGGCCGATTTTGGTGAGGTAGCGTTTGACGATCGCTGCCGGGGAGTTGGATGCGACCGCGAGGGGGCGTCTGGTGGCGTTGAGTGCTAGGACGAGGTCGACCGCGCCGGGTAGGGGCACGATGGGGTCTCCGAGGTTATTGGCGACCAGGTCGTAAACTTCTTCGCCAAGTTCGGTACCGTTTTCGGGGCGGCCGAGTATCTGGCCGAGTGCGTGTCCGAGGGCTTCCTTGCCGAGGCCGACGAGGCTGTCGCGTTCTGCAGAGGAGAGGGTGCGCCCGTAGCGATTAGCAATCGTGGAGTAGGCCCTGCGCCATGTTTTGTCGGTACGGATGAGGGTGTTGTCGCAGTCGAGAATTACGGCAGCCTGTCGGGGTGGCCGTGGGTGCATGGCGGTTCTCCTGCCGTTAGAGGCATGGCGATGCCATTCAGGGGCGCCGTGGGTTCAACTTGACCCCGGCGCATGGCTGTGATCACGTACTTGCGCTGCGGTGACCTAACCGCATCTCTGCTGGATAGCCCAACTTCATGATGCAGGGTCGTGCATTCAGGAACCAGAGGGGTCGTTGGCAGGTTGGTGCTACGAAGAGGGTGGCAATCTGCTACATGTAGTCGTCGTCTTGTGTGAGCAGACGTTGGACCGCGAGATGGTACGAGGCCTGCGCTGCCGGGATCGAGGCAACCACGACCCGCTCGTCCGCGCCGTGCAGACCTTCATAGTCTGGCCCGAAGCCAGCGGTCGCGGGGATACCCAGTCCTGATAGGTAGTTCCCGATATTGGAAGGGCCCGCGACCTTCGTCACGGGTCGCGCGCCGACCGCGTGGGCGGCTTGGAGTAGAGCAGCGGCTGGCTGCTGGGTACCGGTCAGTCGGTACGGCGGCCACATCGTGACCTCCTCGATGGCGGTCGGCTCCGGTGAAGGGTGCCTGGCGTCGATGGACATGACTGTGTCCTGGATGAGTCGCGCCGCGCCCGCCGCGTCCAGCGTCGGCGTGAGCCGAACATCTACGGCGATCTCGCATGTGTCAGGTACGACGGTGAATCCGGAACCGCCGTTGACGGACGTCACGGTGAGCTTCGGCGCGGCTCGGAACCCTTGACCCGGGTCCGATGGGAGCGGAGCGGCGTCGAGCGCGGCTATCAGTGCTGCGGCCTTGACGAGGGCGTTGCAGGCTGTCGGGCGGCTAGCGCCGGAGTGTGCCGCTACGCCCCGGACTTTGAGTTTGACCCGGAAAACCCCACGTCCGCCGACGACGACATGGTCTGAGCCGGGATAGCCGATCATCACGCCTGCTGCCTGCCGTCCCGGCCCGGCGAAGAAGGCTCGCGCGCCACCGAAGCCGCCGCTGTGTTCGTCCACGTCGAATAGGAGCGCGAGGCTGCCGACCAGGTGATGAGGTCCCGTGGTGATTGGGCGTGCGAGTCGTTGGGCGATGTGACAGAAGATGGCGGCGCCGGTCTTGGAGTCGGCCGCGCCACGGCCCCTGAGCCAGCCATCGACGATGTCCCCTGCCAGTGGTGGAAAGGACCAGGTGGTCTCGTCTCCAATGGGCGCGGTGTCCGCGCAGGCGTCCAGTACCCACATTGGTCCTGCCCTGCCAGTGTCCAGGATGCAGGTCATCCCCACTAGTGCGCCGTGGGCGTCGTGTAGTCGTCGGCTGTCCAGACCTCGTTCGGTTAGCCACTCTTCCAAGATCTTCAACACCGGCTCGTAGGCGTCGTGATCAGAACAGCTTGGAGTGCGTATCAGCGTCTGGGCTAGGTCCAGCACTGAGGACAGGTCTTCGTAGGCGGCCGTTTTGGCCTCTGCGACAGCCTCGGCGTGCACCCGCGCCTCCCTAGCCACCCGCGTTCAGTATCGGCAGCGCTCGCACGGCGTCGATGGTTTCCACGCGTCGGGCGCCGGCGTATGCCTCTCGGACATGGTGCACCAGTCCGACCGCTGCGTCTGCACCGAGGAGGAGCCCCGTGTCGAAGGCCTCTGCTGTGGTTAACGACGGTACTGGGAGCACGGCGGCGTTATCCGAGCTGACGATGAATCGTTCGGGGGCGGCGACCGGGTCGACCAGGCCGATGTGCAGGGTCTTGACCCCGTTGGTCCGCTCCGCGGGATCCCGTAGCTCTAGGAGTCGCAGAAGGTGGTCATGCGTGGCCCGGTGGTGGGGCGGGCCGTAGAGGACACGGTAGTGGACCAGGTCGGGGTGTTCGGCGAGCGCCGCCTCTACCGCCTGCAGGTAGGGGCCGCCGCGGGAGCGTGAGCCGGTGATCGCGAGGCAGTGTCGTGCGCCGCGCACGACGTGGATCATCGCGCCGAGAAGTTCGCCATGCGTGCGGAGCACCCGGGGAGCGGGGATCCCCACTCCTGTCGGATTCGGACTCGGCTGATCTTGATGGGCGAACAGCACCTCTGGCGGCAGTTCGTAGAGGTCGCAGAGCAACTGCCGGTACCGCAGGGACGTCTTGATCTTTCCGCGTTCCCAGGACGAGAGGAGGCTTGGCGTGACGCCGGTCCCGCCGCCTGGAGCACGCGCGTCGATCCTGGCGACGACGTCCTCAAGGGTCCAGTTGTGATGCCTGCGGGCGCTGCGCAGCGGCGACTCTTGCTGGAGATTCCGCGATGTGACCACAAGCAGATCCTCACTATCCGCATGCCTGGCGTTACTCTTTGTATTAGGATGTCTGGATGGGTTCGGCATCGCAAGAGTGGTTCGAGTTTCTGCCGCTGGCTGGTGCCTGGTCTGCTCTCAATGCGCAGGTCGCTGCGAGTCTTGGTCGCGTCCGGTGGAACTTCGGCTTCCCAGTCTGCGGTACGCGAAATCGGTTGACGGTCACGACCCGGTCGCGGGAGCGGCGGTGCGCGTGTCGATCTTTGCGCCCCGCTATCCTGCGGCGATGCCTGAGACCGTCGCCCCTGGCACGCCCGCACATCCTGATCTGAACGGCGATTTGTCACATCTCGCTGCCGCGTTCGGTATTGGCGACATCCATGGCCAGGAATATCTTCCTGCGGGGCTGATGAACCGCAACTGGCGCGTCACCGCCAGCGGCGGAGATTACGCCCTGAAACAGATCATCGACGTACCGTTGGCGACCGCCCGCCGCAACCTCCGAGTCGTGACGGCTCTCGTCGGCGAGGGCGTGCCGACGTGTCCACCGGTCCTCGGCGCAGCCGGGGATCCGGTGGTCGAGGTGGGCAATCGCGGCTACTGCCTGTTGCCCTGGTTGGAGGGCGACCACCTAGCGGGCCCCGACCTGACGCTCGACCAAGCGCGCCAGTTCGGGCAGGTGCTCGGGCAGGTCCACGACCGGCTCGACCGGATAGGTCGGCGTGTAGGGCTTCCCGCGGCACCGGCGAAGCTGAGTGGTCGGACCATCGAGCCGGCTGCTGCCCTGCTCGAGCTGGATCGCTTCCAGGCCGCTGCCCGGAGCGGGGGCACGTCGTTCGACGAGGCGGTTGTCGAACTGCTCGACCGGCGCAGGGTCCTCATTGACAAGTACGCGGAGCTGCGGCCGGCGAGCGCGCTCGTCCAGGGTCGGATCGGGTGGACCCATGGGGATATGCAACATCGCAACGTGATCTGGCTGAACGGCATTATCCGCGCGGTGATCGACTGGGACCGGATCCGGGTCCGCCCGCTGGCTGAGGAGGTAGCGCGCACAGTGACGATTGTGTTCGGCGCCGAACAGGGTCGACTGGACCTGGCGCGCGCCTCCGCATTTGTGAGCGGCTACCGCGCTGTCGTCCCACTCCCGGTGGATGACCTCGCGGACGGTGTACGACGGTTGTGGTGGAAGAGGATGTCCGACTTCTGGCACCTGGACTTCCACTACGACCGTGGCGATCACAGTTGCGACCCGCTGTTCCTGACCAGCGAAGCGTTCTTGGGCTGGTGGACTGAGCACCGCGCCGAGGTTGAGGACGCGTTCTCGGCACAGCCGTAGCCGCCGGAGTCCCAGACGTCAAGGTGCCGCTCCGGTGGGACATGCGTCGCCGCGGGCAGGGAACGTCCGTTTGTCGTCTATCGACCCCGGCCCAACCTTTGTAGGTGAGCTAGAAGGCAAGT